>JAQBQB010000015.1 GCA_028287235.1 Gemmatimonadota bacterium
ATTTGCGGTCTGCACCGACACTTCAGAGGCCAATGACGAAGTATAAGTTCGCCAAAGTCCCGCCGCGCGGCGAAGCAATCGAATTCACGAACGGCGCGCTCAAGGTTCCCGATCGTCCAATCGTGCCGTTTGTGGAAGGCGACGGCACCGGACCGGACATCTGGCGCGCATCCGTGCGGGTGTTCGATGCTGCGGTTGAACGGGCTTACTCGGGGCAACGCGCTGTCGCCTGGATGGAAGTTTTCGCCGGCGAGAAGTCGTTCCAGCAGTATCAGGACTGGCTGCCACAGGAAACGGTCGACGCGATGCAGGAATTTCGCGTCTCGATCAAGGGACCGCTCACCACACCGGTTGGCGGCGGAATCCGCTCGCTCAATGTCACGCTCCGGCAGGTGCTCGATCTGTACGCGTGCATTCGTCCCGTCCGTTACTTCGAAGGCGTCGGTGCGCCGGTCAAGGAGCCCGAGAAGGTCAATATCGTGATCTTCCGCGAGAATACCGAGGATGTGTACGCCGGCATCGAGTGGAAGGCGGGATCTCCCGAGGCGGAGAAGCTGGGCGCGTACCTTCGCAAGGAATTCAAGAGTCAGATTCGCGAAAAGTCGGCGCTCGGTGTCAAGCCGATGTCCGAGTTCGGCTCGAAGCGCTTGGTGGAAATGGCCATCCGCTACGCCATCGAAAAATGCAAAGAGTCCGTGACGCTGGTGCACAAGGGCAACATCATGAAGTTCACCGAGGGCGCGTTCCGCGACTGGGGCTACGAGCTGGCGCGCGACAAGTTCGCCAACGAGCTGGTCTCGGAAGCGGATCTCTCCAAGGGCGGCACGGGCGCGCGCGCCGACGCGGTCATCGTCAAGGACCGCATCGCCGACTCGATGTTCCAGCAGCTGCTGCTGCGCCCTGATGAGTATTCCGTCATCGCCACGCCGAACCTGAACGGCGATTACGTGTCCGACGCCGCGGCCGCGCAAGTGGGCGGCCTCGGGATCGCGCCGGGCGGCAACGTCGGCGACGGCGTGGCCGTGTTCGAAGCGACGCACGGCACCGCGCCCAAGTACGCGAACCTCGACAAGATCAACCCGGGGAGCGTCATCCTCTCGGGCGTGATGATGCTCGAGTACCTCGGATGGAACGACGCGGGCAAGTTGATCGTGCGCGGGCTCGAGAACGCGATCAAGTCCCGCCGCGTGACCTATGACCTCGCACGCCAGATGTCCGGGGCCACTGAAGTGTCGACGTCGGCATTCGGTGACGAGATCATCAAGGGAATGATTGCCTGACACTGTCGCCGACTGGCGACCGCACCCGTTGAGCTCATGACGCTTTCGCTGACCGTCGCCGCGCCCGAATTTGGTGCGCTCGACACGCCGCTGCTCGTCGTCGCCCTGGCGAACAATCCGACGCTGACGCCGGAGCTGCAACCGATCGACGGCCTCACGGGCGGCGCGCTCGGACGCGCCCTCGCGCGGCGTGACTTCCGGGGCGGGCGCGACGAGACCCTCCACCTGTCCGGCGGCGAGCGGGGCGTCCAGCGCGTGCTCCTGGTCGGCATGGGCGCGGCGTCCGATCGCGTGGCCGGCGTGCGCCGCGCCGGTGCGATCGCGGCGCGGCAGGCGAACCGGTCTGGCGTGGGGCGGCTCGCGTTCTTTGCCGGCGCGCTGTCGGCCGACGAGGTCGAGGCGGCGGGGTTGGGACTCATCGCCGGCGCCTGGGACTTTAAAGAACTGAAATCACCGCCGCCGGCCGACGAAGAGCGGGCGCCGCTCACCGACGCCACGATTCTCGCCGCCGACGCCACCGCACGCGACATCGGCCTGCGCGCGGCACGCGCGATTGGCGAAGGCCACTCGCTGGCGCGGCGCCTCGGCATGCTGCCGGGCAACATCTGCACACCCGAGTATCTCGCCGACACGGCACGCGACATCGCGAAGCGCTACGGCATGAAGATCACGGTGCTCGGACGCGCCGAGATGGAAAAGGAGAAGATGGGATCGTTCCTCTGCGTGGCGCAGGGCACGACCCAGGATCCCAAGCTCATCGCCATCGAGTACAACAAGGGACCGAAGGGCTCGAAGCCCATCGCCCTCGTGGGCAAGGGCCTCTGCTTCGACTCGGGCGGCATCTCCATCAAGCCGGCGCAGGGCATGGAGTGGATGAAGTTCGACATGTGCGGCGCGGCGGGCGTCCTCGGCGCCATGGAAGCCATCGGCCGGTTGGAACTTCCCATCAACGTCGTGGGTCTCATTGGCTCGACGACGAACATGCCGAGCGGCGAGGCGTTCAAGCCGGGCGACGTGGTGCAGGCGTCGAACGGCAAGTACATCGAGATCATCAACACCGACGCCGAAGGGCGCCTCGTGCTGGCCGACGTGCTGGTGTACGCCAAGCGGTTCGATCCGAGCGCGGTGATCGACGCCGCCACGCTCACCGGTGCCTGCGTCATCGCGCTAGGGCACACGGCGACCGGCGTGCTCGGAACCGACGATGCGCTGGTGCAGGAAGTGCTCGACGCGGGCAAGCGATCGGGGGAGCCCGGGTGGCCGCTGCCGCTCTGGGACGACTACAAGGAGTTAATCAAGTCGGACGTCGCGGACATCAAGAACTCCGGCGGACGGCCCGCCGGCACGATCACCGCCGCGATGTTTCTGCGCGAGTTCGCAGAAGGATATCCATGGGTGCACCTCGACGTCGCCGGCACGGCGTACACGGAGTCGGACCTCGGCACGATCCCGCGCGGTCCCACGGGCGTGCCCGTGGGGACGTTCGTGGAATTCGTGCGGGCGCGCGCGCGCTGACCGGTCGCATGCGACGTGTGCTCCTGATGGTCGGCCTCGGCCTGCTGGCCGGGGCCGTTTTGCACCGGCCGCTGCAGGCGCAGGTGCGCGACACCATTCCCAAGCGGCGCGACACGACGATCGTCGTTCCGATCCCGCCGCACGCCGACTCGCTGCTGCGCGACACGCTGGCCAAGCGCGACTCGTTGAAGAAGTCCGTCGTGAAGCCCGACAGCATCAAGGCGCCGCTTGCGCACGCCGAGACGCCACCGGAGCTGAGCATCGGACGCCGGCTGTACTGGAGCCGCGATTCGTTGTTCGCGACGGGCGCGCTCACGGTGGCCGATCTGCTCGAGCGGGTCACGGGTATCACGACGCTGCACGCCGGCTGGCTCTCCGCTCCGGCGAACGCCGCCTACCTGGGCGACGTGCACCGCGTGCGCGTGTTCTACGACGGCGTCGCGCTCGACGCGCTCGATCCGCGCGGCCAGGACGTGCTCGACCTCACCCAGATCAACCTCTGGGCCGCCGAAGACGCGATGATCGAGCAGGGCCCGGAGGAGATCCGCGTCTATCTCCGGAGCTGGCGCGTGCGCAACACCGATCCGTACACGCGCACGGACATCGGGACGGGCGACCAGCAGACCAACCTGTATCGCGGCTTCTTCGGCCGGCGCTTCGACAATGGCGCGGCACTGCAGTTCGGCGCGCAGCAGTATGGAACCACTCCGCCCTCGATCTTCGGCGCGAGCAGCGACCAGCTCGCGTTGATCGCTCGTGTGGGCTGGGCGAAGAAGGACTGGAGCGTCGACGCGCACATCTCGCGTATCGGGCGACATCGCGGCAGCATCTTCGGCGACAACCCGAGCGACTCGATCCCCGCCGACTCGTCGACGCGGAACGACGCGTACTTCCGCGTCGGCTTCCGCGACCCGGACACGAGCCGGGTGTGGTGGCAGGCCATGGCGGTGGCGTCGAGCTACTCGTACACCGGCATTCGGACGCTCGTCATCACCGACCCGAAGACCGCCGCCGACTCGGCGCTCGTCAACGCTTCGCTCGACACGAACACCTTTCAGTCGCAGTACATCCTGACCGGCGGCACCGTGCGCGGACCGCTTCGCGTCAGCGCCACCGAGCGGCTGTTCGGCCGGGGAGGACGACATCTCTCCACGCCGTCGCTGCGCGCGAGCTACACGCTCGACCGGCTCGCCATCTCGGCGTTCGTGGAAGGCAAAAGCTCCGACTCGATCGCGCGCAGCGACGTTACCGCGCGCTTTTCGCCGCTGCCTTTCATCTCGCTGCTCGGCGCGGTGGGACGGACGTCGGCCACACGCGTCAAGGACAGCAGCTTCACCTCGAGCTACGTGCGCGCCGAAGCAGGAATACGCCTGCGCGATCTCTGGCTCATCGGCGGGTTGATTCGGCGCGACAGCGTGAGACTGTCGCCGCCGCACGTCTTCGACACGACGTTCGCCGCCGCGTACGAGCCGGCGGCAACGGGCCTGACGCTGGCGGTTCGCGGACGCCTGTGGCGGCTGTTGCACGCCGACGCATCGGCCGTGCGCTGGAACGACTCGACGGGATTCTATCGGCCGCGCTACCAGACGCGAACCGAGTTGTACGCGAAGACCAACCTGCTCAACAAAATCCCGTCGGGAAATCTCGGCCTGCTGGGATCGGTGGTCCACGAATATCGATCGAGCGTCAACTTTTCCGCGGTCTCGGGCGATCCGGCGGTGGCGAGCGTGCTCCGCGTTCCCGGCTACCGCACGATCTCGACGCTCATCGAGATCCGCATTCTGAGCGCCACGATCAGCTGGCAGTTCCGGAACATCCTCGGCGAGCGCTACTCGCAGGTTCCGACGTTCATCATGCCGCGGCAGACGAACTTCTACGGCGTGCGATGGGAGTTCTTTAATTGAATGTCGTGCCTGTCGGCTCGAGCATACGTTGCGGGAAAGCAGATTCTTCGCCTTCGGCTCAGAATGACAACGAGCCTTCGGCTCAGAATGACAATCACTGGAAATAGCGCATGATCAAAAGCATGACCGGCTTCGGCTCGGCCGACGGAGAGGTTGGTGGCGCGCAGGTCTCGGTCGAGATCCGCTCGGTCAACCATCGCTACTTCAACCCGTCGCTCAAGCTGCCCAGTGAGTTGAGCCGCTGGGAAGCCGAGGTGCGCGAAGCGCTGCGGAAGGGAATCGCGCGCGGCCACGTCACGCTCGTCGCGCGCGTCGAGCGCAAGGAGCTCGAAGGCGGACGGATCGACGAAGAGCGCTTCGCGGCGTACGTGGACCAGTTGCGGCGCCTCCAGGAGAAACATGGACTGGGCGCCACCGTCGACGTCGGCGCGGTGCTCCGCATGCCGAACATCATCGCCACCACGGACGAGGAGGCGAGCGGCAGCGCGCCGGAGCTCGTCGCGATCGTCGACGCCGCCGTGCGCGCACTCGACCAGATGCGCTCCGCCGAGGGCGCACGCCTGGCGCAGTATCTGAGCGACAGGCTGGCGATCATCGAGCAAGCGGTGAACCGCATCGGCGAGCGCGCTCCGGGGCGGCTCGTCGAGCAGCGCGACCGGATGCGCACCGCGATCCGCGAGCTCGCCGACGGCGTGGCCATCGACGAGACGCGGCTCGCGCAGGAAGTCGCCATTCTCGCCGACCGCCTGGACGTCGCCGAAGAGATCAGCCGCTTCCACTCGCACTTCGCCGCGTTCCGGTCGACCATGGCGTCGCCGTCGGCCGATGGCGTGGGGAAGCGACTCGGGTTTCTGCTCCAGGAGCTGCTCCGCGAGGCGAACACCACGGGCAGCAAGGCGAACGACGCCGCGATCCTCCAGGACGTGATCCTGATCAAGGAGGAGCTCGAGCGGATCCGCGAGCAGGTGGAGAACCTCGAGTGAACCCCTTTCCGATCATCATGTCCGCGCCCTCCGGGGGCGGCAAGACGACGATCGCCAAGGAGCTCCTGCGCAGGCGCTCGGACCTCGGCTACTCCGTCTCCTGCACCACCCGCGCACCGCGTCCGGGCGAGATCGACGGCAAGGACTACTACTTCCTGACCCGCGACGAATTCCTGCGACGGCGCCACGCGGGCGACTTCGCCGAGTCGGCGGAAGTCCATGGAAACCTCTACGGGACGCTGCGAAGCGAGATTTCGCGGGTCCTGGACACCGGAAAGCACGTCGTCATGGACATCGACGTCCAGGGAGCTCGGCAGTTCCGGGTGGCCTTTCCGGAGTCGGTGACCATTTTCGTCCTACCGCCCACCGGGGAGGTTCTCCTGGACCGGCTCCGGAACCGGAAAACTGAGTCCCCACAACAGCTTGCCGCGCGATTAGATTCAGCGTTGGAGGAGTTGCGGGCGGTCGAGGAGTACGAGTACGTCGTCGTGAACGACGACCTCGAGCGGGCCGTGCAGAGCGTTGGGTCGATTCTGGACGCGGAAGTTTTCAGCCGGGAGCGGGTGTCCGGGCTGCGTCATCAGGTCGAAGCGTTGATTCAGCATCTGCAAGCTGAGATCGATCACCATTCTTCGTGAGTTGATACATGCGAGTTTTCACACCGGTCGAGATCGCCAATCACGCCGCGAACAAGTATCTCGGGGTCCTCGTGGCCGCGAAGTACGCGCGCGTGCTGAACGAGTTCCCGCGCGATCGTTCGTCGTCGCGTGAGAAGAAGCTGACGACGCGCTCGCTCGAAGAGCTGGCCAAGGGCGACATCGTCTATCACGTCGTACCCCGTCGCCGCGTCGATTGAGTTGAGCGCTCCCCCCGTCCGGCCTTACTCCGGAGCGCGGGTCCTCCTCGGCGTCACGGGAGGGATCGCGAGCTACAAAGCGGCCTGGTTGGCGCGGTTGCTGACCAAAGCCGGTGCCTCGGTCGACGTGGTGATGACACCCGCGGCGACCGAGTTCGTGGGGGCGATCACCTTCGAAGCCCTCACCGGACGCGCGGTGCACACGGGTCTGTTCCACCCCGGCCGCGCCCTCGATCACATCAAGCTCGCGCGTGAGGCGACCGCGATCGTCATCGCGCCGGCCACGGCCGATTTCATCGCGAGAGCCGCCGCGGGTCAGGCGAGCGATCTCCTCTCGGCCTGCCTGCTCGCCGCCACCTGCCCGGTGCTGCTCGTGCCCGCGATGAACGACCACATGTGGGCGCACGCGCAGACCCAGCGCAACGCGGCCCATCTGGGCGAGCTTGGCTACTCCGTGCTACAGCCCGACGAGGGGATGCTCGCCGCGGGGGAGGGAAGCGGCCCGGGCCGCATGCCAGAACCTGAATCAATCTTTGCTCATGTCGGCCGCCTGCTGGAACGACCTGGCGCGCTGGCCGGCAAGCGCGTGCTGGTGACGGCCGGGCCCACGCAGGAAGCCGTCGACCCCGTGCGATTCATCTCGAATCACAGCAGCGGCAAGATGGGCGTGGCCGTCGCCGCCGCGGCGTGGCGCCGCGGCGCGGCCGTCGACCTGATCGCCGGGCCGCTGAGTGTCGCCGCCCCAAATGGCGTGACCGTCCACGCAGTGGAATCGACCGAAGACATGGCCGCGGCCGTGCAGCGGCTGCTACCCGACTCGGACGTGCTGGTGATGGCCGCCGCGCCGGCCGATTTCCGCCCGGCCGAACCGGCGCGGTCGAAGATCAAGAAGACGAACGCGCCGCTGACGCTGACGCTCGCGCCCACACCGGATATCCTTCAGACGACGAAGCAGGCCCGTCGCCCCGGCGCGGTGATCGTGGGCTTCGCGCTGGAGACGGACGACGCCGTGGCCAGCGGACGAAAGAAGCTCGCGGCGAAGGATCTCGACATGATCGTCGTCAACGATGCAACCGAGGCGGGCGCGGGCTTTGGCGTCGACACGAACCGCGTGACGCTGCTCAGCCGCACCGGCGGCGACGAACAGCTTCCATTGCTGCCCAAAACCGAAGTGGCCGATGCGATCCTCGATCGCGTGGAGAAGTTGATTGGCGGACGCTAGAGATCAGTTACGGCGGTACCTCGAGCAGCGGCGCGAGATGGGCGAGTCGGAGCTGGTGCTCGACTCGCTCACCGTCGACGACGCGCTGCGCCTCCTCGGCGCGAAGAGCTTCGGTGGCCTGGCGCCTGCGACTGCGCCCGCCCAGGCGCGCGTCGAGGCGCGCGTCGATGTGCATCCGCCCGAGCGGATCTCGGAGAGCGCAGCCCCAGCAGCCCCCGCGGACCAAATGGGAGGAAGCGGCGACTGGCGCGAAGCGTTACGCGCGACCGGTGCGTCGCCCGGTGAGATGGCGAAAAAGAAAGTCGGACGATTTGAGTTTCCGGCGGACACGTCCGCGGCGAGCGAGCCTGTCGGTGGCACCCCCGCCGGATTGTCGGCCGGCACCGCCGTTGGCGGCTCGACGTCGAACATGGCGCCGACCAGCGGGCTGTGTGCGTCGCTCAACTCGCTCGAGGAGATCGCCGCCCACGTCGCGAGCTGCACGCGCTGCCCGCTGTACGCCACGGCGACGAACCCGGTGCCGGGCGAAGGCAATCCCAACGCGGACTTGATGTGCGTGGGCGAGGCGCCAGGCGCGACAGAGGACGAGACGGGCCGTCCATTCATCGGCGCCGCCGGCCAGCTCCTCACAAAGATTCTCGAGGCGATCAAGTTGTCGCGCGACGAGGTCTACATCTGCAACGTGCTCAAGCACCGGCCGCCGGGTAACCGGAATCCGCTGCCGGAAGAGGTGACGGCGTGCAGTCCGTACCTCATTCGGCAAATTGAGCTTGTCAAGCCGAAAGTCATTATTGCATTGGGGACATTTGCGGCGCAGACTCTCTTAAATTCCCAACTCTCCTTGGGGAAGCTCCGTGGCCAGATCCACCGGTATCACGGCGTGCCGCTGATCGTCACGTACCACCCCGCTGCGCTTCTGCGCAATCCATCCTGGAAGCGCCCGACTTGGGAAGATGTCCAGCTCGCCCGTCGAATACTCGATAGCGCCACAATCCCTGGCGCGTGATCCCTACCGCGATCGGCGTCCTCCCTACTCGGAGGACGCCGAGCAAGCGGTGTTGTCGGCAATGTTGATCGACCAAGACGCGGTGCTCCGCGCGGCCGAACACGTCAACGACACGATGTTCTATGCCGAACGCCATCGCCGGATTTACCGCGCGATGATGACGATCACGGAGCGCGGCGGTGTCGTCGATCCGCTCACGCTCTCCGAGGAGCTCAGCCGGCGCGGCGAGCTCGACGCGTCGGGCGGCAAGGACTTCATCGGCTTCCTCGTCGACGCGGTGCCGACGGCGGCCAACATCGAGTATCACGCGCAGATCGTGCGCGAGAAGGCGATCCTCCGCCGGCTCATCGAAGTCTCGACGACCATCGTCGCCGAGGCGTTCGAGGGAAAGAGCACCGCCAACGAGCTGCTGGATGAAGCCGAGTCGAAGATCTTCCAGGTCAGCCAGCAGCAGACCAAGGACGGCTTCACGCGCATCAAGGAGCTGCTCTGGCCCACGATGGAGCGCATTGAAGCGCTGCAGCGCGGCGGGCAGACGATCACCGGCGTCGCGACCGGCTTCAAGGATCTCGACGAGATGACGTCGGGCTTCCAGCCGGCGGATCTCATCATCGTGGCGGCTCGACCGTCGATGGGGAAAACGGCGTTCACGCTGAACATCGCGCAACACGCGGCCATCGAGCACAATGTTCCGGTTGCGTTCTTCTCGCTGGAAATGAGTAAAGAGTCGCTCGTGCAACGCATGCTCACCTCCGAGGCGCGCATCGACGCGCAGCGACTTCGCAAAGGCATGCTGCGGGACGACGACTTCCCGCGGCTCGCCCGCGCCGCCGGCATCCTCAGCTCGGCGCCGGTCTGGATCGACGACACGCCGGGCATCTCGATCCTCGAGATGCGCTCGAAGGCCCGGCGCCTGAAGGCCGACGCGGGCGTGGGAATGGTCATCGTCGACTACCTGCAACTCATGTCGGGCCCGGCGAGCTCGGAGAACCGCCAGCAGGAAGTCAGTCAGATCTCCCGCGGGCTGAAAGCGCTCGCCAAGGAGCTCAGCGTTCCGGTGGTCGCGCTGTCGCAGCTCTCGCGCGCACCTGAGCAGCGCACCGGCGACAACAAGCGTCCGCAGCTCTCCGACCTTCGTGAATCGGGGGCCATCGAGCAGGACGCCGACTTGATCATGTTCCTCTACCGCCAGGAGTTCTACGACGGCCCGGTAGACAAAGATGGCAATTCGCTCGAAGGAAAAGCCGAGGTGATCGTCGGCAAGCAGCGAAATGGTCCGATCGGCATCGTGAATCTCCATTTCCATAAGCAATACACGCGGTTCGAGAGCTTCAGTCAGAGGCCGCAGGGCTGAGAGCTCGATGGCGACGGGCCGCTCTATCGGGACGACTCCGTCATTTTGCTCACGGATGACGCGGATGACGTCGATGACGCGGAAAAATCCGGATCGCTCCGTGTGGCGAGACAGCGCCATCGCGCAGCGCCGGGATATTTTTCTAGGAACGGACGCTCGGGACGCCGCCGGTAGCATCCCCGAGCGTCGGTTCCAAAGAAAAACGTGTTCGTCCGGGCTCGTTGCGTACGGAATCGTCAATGCGCACGGAGAGATCCGGCCCTTTCCGCACCATCCGCGTCATCCGTGTGAAAATGACGGAGTCGTCCCGGTAGAGCGGCCAGTCAAGGTACCAACTCCAAGCCCCCATCTCTTTTGAAGACCAAGACCGTCTACCGCTGCACGGAATGCGGATCGGACTTTTCGAAATGGCAAGGCCGTTGCGACACCTGCGGCGAGTGGAACACGCTCGTCGAGGAGACGGTCGCGCCCAAGGTGAGCGTGGGCTCCGGCGGCGGTGCCGCGCGGCGCATCGGCGGCGCCCGCTCGTTGGCCGACGGTGGGAACGTCGTGGCCACGCCCAAGCTGCGCGACGTCAAAGGCTCCGACGCGAAACGCTGGAAGACCGGTCTCGACGAATTCGATTTCGTCCTCGGCGGCGGCATCGTGCCGGGCTCGATGATCCTCATCGGCGGTGAGCCGGGCATCGGCAAGTCGACGCTGCTGCTTCAGGTCGCCGCGCGCCTCGAAGCCGCCGGGTTCGCGACTCTCTACGCGTCGGGCGAAGAATCGCCGCTCCAGATCAAGCTGCGCTCCGATCGCCTCGCGGCGAGCGCCGCCGAAGTGTCGCTGCTCAGCGAGACGAACCTCGAGACAATTCTCACGACGTCCGCGTCCGTGGCGCCATCGGTGTTGATCGTCGACTCGATTCAGACGGTGTACACGGGCGATCTCGAGGGCGCGCCCGGGAACGTGGGCCAGGTGCGCGAGTGCGCCGCGCGGCTGATGCGCTATGCGAAGGAGAGCGGCACCACGGTGTTCGTCGTCGGGCATGTGACCAAGGGCGGCGGCATCGCGGGACCGAAGACACTCGAGCACATCGTCGACACGGTGCTCTACTTCGAGGGCGAGAGCACGCTCGACCACCGCGTGCTGCGCGCGACGAAGAATCGCTTCGGCAGCGTCGACGAGATCGGCGTGTTCCGCATGTCGGAGCAGGGGCTCGAGCCGGTGGCGAATCCGTCCGAGCTGTTCATGGGCGATCGCGCGAGCCATGCGTCGGGCAGCGCGGTCACCGCGCTGCTCGAGGGCACGCGGCCGTTGCTCGTCGAGATCCAGGCGCTCGCGGCCAAGGCGGGGTTCGGGACGCCGCAGCGCGTGGCCACCGGGTTCGACGGCCGCCGCCTCGCGCTGCTGCTCGCGGTGCTCGACAAGCGCGCCGGATTGAACTTCAGCCAGCTCGACGTCTTTCTCAACGTGGTCGGCGGCATGCGGCTGCAAGAACCTGGCGGCGATCTCGCCGTCGCCGCGGCGCTCGCGTCGAGCGTCTACGATCGTGCGCTGCCGGCCGATGCGCTGTTCATCGGCGAGGTGGGCCTCGGCGGGGAAGTGCGCACCGTGTCGCAGGTCGAGCGGCGCGTCGCCGAGGCGGCGAACATGGGGATGAAGCGCGTCTACCTGGCCGAGCGCGGAGTGCCGAAGCGGAAGAGCCGCGACGTCGAGCTCGTGGGCGTGCGGACGATTCAAGATCTCTTACGCCGCATCTTCACGTGAGCGCCGGCCCGGTCGTGCGCGACGTCGGCGTCGTGATCGTGGCCGGCGGCAGCGGAACGCGCGCCGGCGGAGAGCTCAAGCAGTTCCGCTGGGTGGCCGGCAAGCCCGCGCTGCTGCACAGCCTCCAGACGTTCATGTCGCGGCCCGACGTCGTCTCGGTGGTGTGCGTGCTGCCGCGCGAGTACGCCGCCGATCCGCCGCCCTGGATCTTCCAGTGCGACATCGATCGCCTCATGATCTCGACCGGCGGCCGCACGCGCACCGAGTCGGTGTACAACGGCCTCGAGGATCTGCCCGACGAGGCGAGCATCGTGCTCGTGCACGACGCGGCGCGTCCCTTCGTGGGCGACGCCACCATCGACCGCGTCGTCAGGCAGGTGCGCGCAGGGAGCTGCGCCATCGCCGCGCTGCCCGTCGTCGACACGCTCAAGGAAGTCGCGGAGAACGACGCGATCACGCGCACGATCGAGCGCGAGCGGCTGTGGCGGGCGCAGACGCCGCAGGGGTTTCCGCGCGAGGTGATCGTCCAGGCGCATCGCGACGGCAAGGCGAAGCACCTCTCCGCCACCGACGACGCGGCGTTGTGCGAGCGTCTCGGTATTCCGGTCGCCGTGGTGCGGGGGAGCGAGCGGGCGATGAAGATCACCGAGGACGCGGACTTTGCCCGGGCGGAAGCACTCTTTACGCTTCCGGAATGAAGGCCGACACACTCTCGATTCCGTTCTGGTCACCCGAAGAGGTGGAAGCGGCGCTGCGTCCCGCGCTGGCGCAGATCGAAGCGCGCCGCGTGCTCGCCTATCCCACGGAGACGGTGTACGGCTTCGGCGGCGGCATCGACCGCGATTCCGTCGACGCCCTGGTCGAGCTCAAGCATCGTCCGCCGGGGAAGCCATTTCTTTTGTTGATCAACGGGCCGGACATGATAGACCGGCTCGATCTGCGTCTTCCGGCGTACGCGGCGAATCTCGTGGCGCACCATTGGCCGGGGCCGCTGACGCTGGTGTTGTCGGGCGGTGAGAACCGCGTGCCGACCCGATTGCGCGGACCGGAGGGCGGAGTCGCGGTGCGCTGGACGAGCAATCCGTCCATTGCGCGCCTCATCCGCGCGCACGGCGACGCGATCACCTCGACGAGCGCGAACCGCCCGGGGGTTCCGCCCGCCACGTCCGCCGGAGAGATTCTTACACAGTGGAGCGATGCCGTGGCGCGCGGACAGCTTCGCGTGCTCGACGGCGGGCGCCTGGCGCCCTCCGAGCCCTCGACGGTGCTCGACTGTACGGGCCGGATGCCGCGCGTGATTCGTCCGGGCGCCATCTCGGCGAGCAGGCTGCGCGAAACGGTTCCCAATCTGATCGGAGACGCGTAAGGGATGACGATCCTGTGAGGGGCCTGTGAAGATCCTGTTCGTGTGCACGGGCAATACGTGCAGGAGTCCGCTCGCCGAAGCACTCGCTCGGAAAGTGGCGATCGAGCGAGGCCTGCAGGACATCGAGGCCGTGAGCGCGGGAACGAGCGCGCGCGACGGCTCGCCGGCGAGCGACGGATCGCTGCTCGTGGGACTCGAGCGCAACATGGACTTGAGCCAGCATCGCGCGCAGCTGTTGACGCGCGAGCTCGTGCGCGACGCCGATCTCATTCTCGCCATGGGGCCAACGCATCTCGAGCGGATCGAAGCGTTGGGCGGCGCCGGGCGCGCGCATCTCTTGTCCGACTTCGCGTCGTACGGCGCCTCGGCGCGCGCGATCAGCGACCCGATCGGCGCGGAGCTCGACGTGTACCGCGCCACGGCCGACGAGCTCGAGGCCGAGATCCGGCGCGTGCTCGATCGGACCACGGCGGAGCGCGGCTCGGGGAAGAAGTGATGCGCCAGCCTGGGCGGTTGGTCCTGCTCGGGCATCCGGTCGGCCATTCGCTTTCTCCGCGCATTCACAACGCCGCGCTCAGCGACGCCGGAATTCCGTTGCGTTACGAGGCACTCGACGTCGAGCCGCGACGCTTCGACGAGACGCTCGAGATGCTGCGCGCCGAGCGCGCCGCCGGCAACGTGACCGTGCCGCACAAGGAGCGCATGTTCGCCGCATGCGATGTGTTGACGCCGCTCGCCCGGCGCGTGGGGGCCGTCAACGTTTTCTGGACCGACGACGACGGCCGGCTGGTGGGTGACAACACCGACGTCGGCGGATTCGACGCAGCGGTGACGCAATTTCTCGGACAACGGCCCACGGATCTGTCGGTCGGCGTTCTCGGCGCGGGCGGTGCGGCCGCGGCGGTATTGGCCGCCGTTGAAGGGTGGGCGGGGTGCGTCGCGCACGTCTACAACCGCACGCCCGAGCGCGCGAGGCTGCTGTGTGAGCGATTCAGCGCCGTAGCGCATCCGGTCGATGACGTCGGCGTGATCGCGGGCGCGCAGCTTGTGGTCAATGCCACATCGATCGGGCTCAAGGACGACGGCGTTCCCGTCGACCCGTTCCTCATTCCGCGCGACGCCGCGGTCATCGACTTGGTCTATCGGCCGGGTGAGACGAACTTCGTGCGCGCGCTCCGCGGGCGCGGCAACCGCGCCACCGATGGCATCGGGATGCTCGTGGAACAGGCGGCGCTCGCGTTCGAGACATGGTTCGGAATAGCGCCGAGCCGCGAGCTCATGCACGAGGCGCTTCTCGCCTCCTGAGCGAGGCGGTGGTCGCGGGCGCGGCCCTCGCGGCGCTCTTGCTGCCGCGCAGCTGCGTGGTCTGCGAGCGCCTCCTCGATCGAAACGAGCGCGATCTCGTCTGTGGCCGATGCTGGGCCCGGTTGCCCTTGCTCGCCGCGCCGCGCTGCGATCGGTGCGGACATTCGACTTACGGTGAGGCGTGCCGGTGGTGCGCGCTGCTGCCCGCGTACGTCCGCGCAGCGCGCAGCGTGTGCTGGGCCGCCGGAGAGATCGGGCTGGGGATCGTCCACGCACTCAAGTACCAGGGCTGGTACCGCGTGGCGCCGGAGATGGCGGTGCGCATGTCGCGGCTCGCCTGGCCGGTCGACGTCGTCGAGGAGCGCGCGGCCGTCGTGCCGGTGCCGCTCTCGGCGAAGCGCGAGCGGCAGCGCGGGTTCAACCAGAGTCTCCAGCTGTGCGACGGGCTCGCGCAGCGCTGGAACGTGCCCATATGGGCGGACGCACTCATGCGCGTGCGCCACACAGAGACGCAGACGCGGTTGACACCAGGGGACCGTCTCCGCAACGTTTCGGGCGCGTTTTCTTCGCGTCCATCGGCGCGGAAGATGCTCCGCGGCGCGCATGTCGTCGTCGTCGACGACGTCGTGACGACCGCCGCGACCTTGAACGCGTGCGCTGCCGCGCTGTGCGATGGCGGTGCACGCATTGTTAGTTTCGTGACCTTCGGCCGGGCGCCGGCAGTAGGCGACCGGTGGTAACCACACGGGAGAGCAGGGATGGCCATTCGCGTCGGCATCAACGGCTTCGGACGCATCGGACGTCAGGTCCTTCGCGCCGCGAAGCTCCAGGGCGTCGCAGACATCGAGATCGTCGCCGTCAACGACCTGACGGACACCAAGACGCTCGCGCATCTGTTCAAGTACGACTCGGTCCATCGCACGTATCCGGGCGACGTGCAAGCAGGCAGCGGATCGATCATCGTCGACGGCGACGAGATACTTGTATTTGCCGAGAAGGATCCGGCGAACCTCAAGTGGAAAGACCTCGGCGTCGACATCGTGCTCGAGTCGACCGGCCGCTTCACGAAGGCGGGCGACGCGGGCAAGCACATCACCGCTGGCGCGCGCAAGGTCGTCATCTCCGCCCCGGCGAAGGATGAAGACCTCACGGTCGTCATGGGTGTGAACGAGGAGAAGTACGACAACGCGAAACACCACATCGTGTCCAACGCGTCGTGCACGACGAACTGCCTCGTCCCCATGGTAAAGGTGATTCGCGACAACTTCGGATTCGTGCGCGGCTCCATGGTCACGATCCACAGCTACACGAACGACCAGACGGTCCTCGACATGCCGCACAAGGACCTGCGGCGCGCGCGCGCCGCGGCGATGTCGATCATTCCGACGACGACCGGCGCGGCGAAGGCAACGTCGCTCGTGATGCCGGAGCTCAAGGGCAAGATCGACGGCATCTCCATCCGCGTGCCGACGCCGGACGTGTCCCTCACGGATCTCGGCGTGGTCATCGAAAAGCCGGTGACGGCCGAGCAGGTCAACGCGGCGTTCAAGGCGGCCGCGGACGGCCCGATGAGCGGCATTCTGCAGTACACCGACGAGGAGCTCGTGTCGTCCGACTACATCGGCAATCCGCATTCGTGCATCTTCGACTCGAAGTGCACCAACGTCGTGGACGGCCTGCTGATCAAGGTCTCCGGGTGGTACGACAACGAATGGGGCTATTCGTCGCGCTGCGTGGATCTCGTGCGCTACATGGGCGCGCGATTGTAGCGCGATGAAAAAGAAAACCATCAAGGATCTCTCCGACGCGGACGTGCGCGGCAAGCGCGCACTCGTCCGCGTCGACTTCAACGTGCCGCTCGACAACGGTCGCGTGTCGGACGACACGCGCATCCGCGCCGCGCTGCCGACCATTCAGGCGCTGCTCGACCGGGGCGCCCGCGTGATCCTGCTGTCGCACCTCGGCCGCCCGAAGGGCAAGCCTGAGGTGAAGTACTCGCTCGAGCCCGTGGCGCACCGGCTCACCGAGCTGCTCCCGGCCCAGAAGATCACCTTCATCGAGACGACCGACACCGACGAGGCGATGAAGGCGACGCACGACCCTAATGCGCACGTCGTGCTGCTCGAGAATACTCGCTTCCTCGGCGGCGAAGAGACGAATGACGAACGGCTGGCGCGCGGGCTCTCGCAGCTCGGCGACTTCTACGTGAACGACGCCTTCGGCTCGGCGCACCGGGCGCACGCGTCGACCGAAGGAGTGGCGCACTATCTCAAGCCCGCCGTCGCCGGCCTGCTCATGGAGCGCGAGCTCGAGTACCTCGGCGGGGCATTAGAGAACCCTAAACAGCCGTTCGTCGCCGTGCTCGGCGGCGCGAAGGTGTCGGGGAAGGTCGACGTCATCGAGCGGCTGCTGCCCAAGGTCGACAAGCTGCTCATCGGCGGCGCCATGGCCTGCACGTTCTTCAAGGCGATGGGCCTCGAGACGGGCAAGTCGCTCGTCGAGGCGGACCGCGTCGCCATGGCGAAGGACCTGCTGGCCCGTGCGGGGGACAAGCTGCTGCTTCCCGTCGACGCCATGGTGAGCTCGGGTCTCGACGCCGCCCAGAGCGCGCACGCCGTGGCGCGCGACGCGATTCCTCCCCACGAGGCGATGTTCGACATCGGCCCCAAGTCGGCGGCGGCCTTCGCCGAGGCGATCATGGGAGCGAAGACGGTGATTTGGAACGGTCCCATGGGCGTGTTCGAGACCAAACCGTTCGACGCCGGTACGCGCGCCGTGGCCGAAGCGATGGCCAAGGCAACCAAAACAGGCGCCACGACAATCGTGGGAGGCGGAGACTCCGCCGCGGCCGTGGCCGAGATGAAGCTCGAGGACGCAATGAGCCACGTGTCCACCGGCGGCGGTGCGTCACTCGAGTTCCTCGAGGGCAAAGTTCTGCCGGGTGTGGCCGCGTTGGACGACCGCTGATGCGGCGCCCGATCTTCGCGGGCAACTGGAAGATGCACCACGGGCCCACCGAGGCCCGCGCATACATGGCGGCGTTCGCCGCGCGATGGACGCCGCGCACCGATCGCACGATCATCTTCTTTCCGCCGGCCGTGTCGCTCGCCACTGTCGTGCACGCGCTCGGCGCGCGCACCGACCTGAGCGTCGGCGCGCAGAACATCTGGACCGAGGACAAGGGTGCGTTCACTGGCGAGACGTCGGCGCCCATGGTGAAGGACGCGGGCGGACGGTACGTGCTCGTGGGCCACTCCGAGCGCCGTCACGTATTCGGCGAGACCGACGCGCAGACCGCGCTCAAGTGCGTCGCCGCGATCCGAAACGGGCTCACCCCGATCCTCTGCGTCGGCGAGCTCTTGCTCGATCGCGAAGCAGGGCGAACGACTGACGTCGTACTGCGCCAGCTGCGCGCAGGGCTGGCCGAGCTGTCGGCCGAGGTGGTCGCGTCCATCGCGATCGCATACGAGCCTGTGTGGGCCATTGGGACCGGAAAGACCGCCACTCCTGAAGACGCATCCGTCGTGCACGCCGACATTCGGAAGGCGCTCCACCATTCCATCGGCGATCGGGCCGCCGACGTGCCCGTGCTCTACGGCGGGAGCGTCAACACGGGGAACGCCAAGTCGCTGATGGCGGCCGAGGGCGTAGACGGGCTGCTCGTGGGCGGCGCTTGCCTCGACGTGGAGAGCTGGGCGCGCATCTGCGACACTTGACGCAATGCGCTAAGTGTCGTGATATTTAAGGCTTACATCCTGCCACACTGAGCCCGCCTCATGCTGTATACCTTCCTTCTCGTTCTTCTCGTCATCGACAGTATCGTCCTGATCGTCGCCGTGTTGCTTCAGGCGGGACAGGGCGGCGGTATGGCCGCGTCGTTCGGTGGCGTCAGCAGCTCGGCGAGCTCTTTCCTCGGCACGCGCCAAACCGGTAATCTTCTCACGAAGGCGAGCTGGTGGTGCGGCGGGCTGTTCCTCGGGCTGTCGTTCCTGCTCGCGCTCGCGTCCACGCGCAGCCGCGCACCTAAGTCGGTGCTCGATCAGACCTTCCAGAACGCTCCGGCTCCCGTGAGCGCTCCGGCGAACACGGCGCCCGCCGGCGCGGCGAATCCCGCGATTCCGCTGAAGCCCGCGCCAACGGCGACGACGCCGGCACCGGCGCCCACCACGCCGCCGGCGAAAAAGCCATAGCGCTCGCGTGACCCTTCGCCGCGGACGTCCAGGGTTCCTTCTCCTCGAGGATGGAACCCTGTTTGCTGGAAGCCTGTTCGGTGGTGATGCGCCCACCGTCGCCGAGGTCGTGTTCACGACGAACATGAGCGGCTACGAAGAGGTGTTCACCGATCCGTCCTATCGCGGCCAGGCCGTGGTGATGACCGCGCCGATGATCGGCAACTACGGCGTGAACACCGAGGACATGGAGTCGACGGGTGCGCAGGTCGCGGCCATCATCGCGCGCGAGCTTTCGCGCACGTACTCGAACTGGCGCGCCGACGGCGATCTGCTGACGTGGCTCGAGACCGCTCAAGTACCGGTGCTCGAAGAAGTTGATACGAGACGCCTCACTCGCCACCTCAGGACCGTGGGCTCCATGCGCGGCGTCATCGCCGCGGGAACTACGCCCACACGCGAAGCGCTCCTCGCGCTCGACGCGTGTCCGCCCATGTCGGGGCTCGATCTCGCCTCCGTCGTATCGACGCCCGAGGCGTACAGCTGGGGCAATGCCGACGCACCGTATCACATCGTGGCGTATGACTTTGGCATCAAGCTCAATATTCTGCGCCTCTTCGCGGAGCACGACTGCCGAGTGACGGTGGTGCCTGCCGGAACGACGGCTGAAGCGACGCTCGCGCTCGAGCCGAACGGCGTCTTCCTGTCGAATGGTCCAGGTGATCCCGAAGCGGTGACGTACGCGCCGGCCACGGTGCGCGCAATCGCCGACCGCGGCGTGCCGATCTTCGGTATCTGCCTGGGACATCAGATCTTGGGACTCACGTACGGCGCGCACACGATCAAGATGTCGTACGGACATCGCGGCGGAAATCATCCGGTGAAAGACCTCGCGACGGGACGCGTGTTGATCACGTCGCAGAATCACGGATTTGCCGTGGCCGGAGAGCGCGATTCGATTCCGGGCGCGCCGGAGTTGGAAGTCACGCACCTGAACTTGAACGACGGCACGATCGAAGGGCTGCGCCATCGCGACAAACCGATCTTCGCGGTGCAGTATCACCCCGAGGCCGCGCCGGGCCCGCACGACGGTCGCCCGATGTTCGACGATTTCCTCAATACCGTCCGTTCCCACGCGTCCGAAAGTGAGTCAAACTCTTGACACGTAAGAGTTAACGTCGCTAAGTTCGGTATGCGTCTCCGGCTTTTCGGGCGCCTGAACACGAGGCATTTCGAATGACCAAAGCTGACCTGGTCGAGAGAGTCACAGCCCAGATTTCGCGTACGGCTGGGCCGATGATCTCCAAAAAAGACTGCGCTCGCGTCGTCGACGCGTTCCTCGAGTCGATCAAGGAAGCGCTTCAAGGCCAGAAGAATATCGAAGTCCGCGGTTTCGGCACGTTCAAGATTCGCCACCGCAAGACGCGGATGGCCCGGAATCCACGGACGGGCTCGCCAGTCGAAGTCTCCGCTCGTCCCGTCCCCGTCTTCAAGCCGTCGAAGGAGCTGCGCGCCATGGTCGCCGGCGTCGACATCTCGGAGCTCGAGGATGACGACGTCGAGGAAATGACCGGGGCGTAAGGACTTCCGGTGCGTCCGGCGCTTCAGTTGCGAACGGCTCGATGCCTCGGCGGCGTCGGGCCGTTGTCGTCTTCCTACATTCCGCCATTCCGCCGCTCGCGGGTGCATCTTTCGACATGACCGTCACCGTCCTGCTCTTCGCCTCCTACGCCGATGCGCTCGGAGCCGATTCGCTCGCGCTCGAGATGGCGTCCGGCTCGACGGTTGGCGACGTGCTCGGGCATGTGCGCGCGCTTCCCGGTGCCGGCCGCTTGCCGGCCGAGCCACTGATGGCGGTGAACGAGAGATACGCGAAGCGCGACCGCCTCCTGGCTCACGGCGACGAGGTGGCGATCATTCCTCCGGTTGCGGGCGGCTGATGCGCACCGCGATCGTCGACGAGCCCATCGATACGGCGGCGCTGGTCGCTGAAGTGGGCCGGCACGCGAACGGTGCGACGCTGCTGTTCGTCGGCACGGTGCGCGAGGTGAACGACGGCCGGGCCGTGAGCGGCATGGAGTACAAGGCCTATCGGTCCATGGCGGAACGCGAGCTCGCGGACATCGCGCGCGAGGCGCGAGCCGAGTTCGGCACCGACGACGTCGTCGTGGAGCATCGCCTGGGAACGCTCGGGTTGGGAGAGGCGAGCGTGGCGATCGCCGTGGCCCATGCGCATCGCGGTGCCGCGTACGACGCGAGCCGCTACGTGATCGAGCAGCTCAAGAAGCGCGTGCCCATCTGGAAGCTCGAGCACTACGTCGACGGTTCGCGCGAATGGGTCGGCGCCGCGAGCGCTTCCGCCGCGTCGACGGCGAAAGAGCCATGACGCTCGACGCGCTCGGCCGGCCGCTCCGCAGCCTCCGCATCTCGGTGACCGATCGCTGCAACCTGCGGTGCCGCTACTGCATGCCCGAAGAGAGCTACGAGTGGCTCCCGCGCAACGACCTGCTCACCTTCGAGGAGACCGCGCGTCTCGCCGGTGTGTTCGCGTCACTTGGCGTCGATCGCGTGCGGCTCACGGGCGGCGAGCCACTGCTGCGCACCAACGTGTCGACGCTCGTGGAGCTGCTCGCCGCCGACGCGCGCGTGCGCGATCTGGCGATCACGACGAACGGCGTGCTCCTCGCCGAGAACGCCGCGGCGCTCCGCGCCGCGGGAATGCATCGCGTCACGGTCAGTCTCGATACGCTGCGCGCCGACCGGTTCGCCGAGCTCACGCGGCGCGACCTGCACGCGCGCGTGCTGCGCGGCATCGAGTCGCTCGCCGCCGCGGGGTTCACGGGCACCAAGCTCGACTCCGTCGTCATTCGCGGCCGCAACGAAGACGAGCTGGGCGATCTGATCGACTTCGGCCGCACGATGGGAGCGGAGGTTCGCTTCATCGAGTACATGGACGTGGGCGGCGCAACGCACTGGTCGCTCGAGCAGGTGGTGTCGCGCGCCGAGATCCTGTCGCGCATCGAGGAGCGGTTTGGCTGGATCGAGCCGATCGCCGAAACCAGCTCCGCGCCGGCGGAGCGCTTCCGGCTGGCCGACGGTACGACGTTCGGCATCATCGCCTCGACGACGACGCCGTTTTGCAGCACGTGCGACCGCAGCCGGCTCACCGCGGACGGCCTCTGGTATCTCTGCCTCTATGCGCCGCGCGGTGTGGACCTGCGCGGCCCGCTGCGCGCCGGAGCCACCGACGACGAAATCGCGCAGATCGTGCGCTCGGTGTGGAACGCGCGCCGCGACCGCGGAGCGGAGCAGCGCGCGGAGATGCCGGACCGTCAGGTGCTCGTGGGCATCGAGCGGCTGAAGCGCGATCCGCATCTGGAGATGCACACGCGCGGGGGATGACTCGGTCGTCGCGAGCGAGCGAAGCGAGTCGAGGAACGACAACCGCCTCGGTTCGGGATGACAACTCGTCACCGCCTCCATTAGTTTTCGCTCCGTACTTCACCCTCCAAGCGAAAACAATCATGGTCAACAAAATCACGGTGGTCGGCGCGGGCAATGTCGGCGCGACGACCGCCCAGCGTGTGGCGGAAAAGGAACTCGCGCGGACCGTCGTGATGGTCGACGTCGTCGAGGGGATTCCGCAGGGCAAAGCCCTCGATCAATGGCAGTCGGCGCCGATCGAAGGCTTCGACTCGCGGGTCATCGGCACCAACGGCTACGACGAGACGGCCGGGTCCGACATCGTCATCATCACGGCCGGCATCGCGCGCAAACCCGGCATGTCGCGCGACGACCTGCTCAATACCAATGCCGGGATCGTCAAGTCGGTCGCCGAGCAGATCAAGCAGACGTCGCCCGACGCGATCCTCATCATCGTGTCGAACCCGCTCGACGTGATGTGCTACGTCGCGAAGCAGGTTTCCGGCTTCCCGCGCGAGCGCGTGCTCGGCATGGCCGGCGTGCTCGACACCGCGCGCTACCGCGCGTTCCTCGCCGAAGCGCTCGACGTCTCCGTGCGCGACATCCAGGCGATGGTGCTCGGCGGCCACGGCGACACGATGGTTCCGCTGATCTCCTACACGAGCGTGAGCGGCATTCCGATCACGCAGCTCATGGACAAGGCCAAGCTCGACGCGATCGTCGATCGCACCCGCAGCGGCGGCGCCGAGATCGTGAAGCATCTCAAGACCGGCTCGGCGTACTACGCGCCGTCGGCGGGCGCGGTGCAGATGGCGGAAGCGATCGTCAACGACCAGCGCCGCATTTTGCCGTGCGCGGCGTGGCTGCAGGGCGAGTACGGCATGAAGGATCTGTTCTTGGGCGTTCCGTGCAAGCTCGGGAAGGGTGGATTGCAGAAGGTGATTGAAGTCGAGCTGACGGCCGACGAGCGCGCGGCACTCGCGAAGAGCGCCGAAGCGGTGCGCGAGCCGATGGCCGCGGTCAAACTGTAAGCGCAGGGTTTAGGGTATGGGGTTCAGGGTCTAGGGAAGGAACGCGGCGTTTTCGCGCCGCTCATATGAGCGCGGGCTTCGCCCGCGCACACCTTCCCGAAACTCGATCCCCGAGACCCCAAGCCCTCCGATTTTTCAATGAATTCTCTCGTCGCGTTCTACCGATCGACGATCGGCAAGAAGATCTTGATGGCGGTGTCGGGGCTGATCGGCATCGGCTTCGTGATCCTGCACATGGCCGGCAACCTCCAGGTGTTCATCGGCCAGAACAAGATCAACAGTTACGGCGCGATGTTGCATGGGCCGCTGGCCGAAGTAACCTGGCTGCTGCGCCTCGTGTTGATCGTCGCCGTGATCGTGCACGTGCTGATGGCGTACCAGTTGACGCAGCGATCGGCCGCCGCGCGCCCGATCGACTATCAGCACCGCAGCCCGCAGGTCTCGACGCTCGCGTCGCGGACGATGAAGTGGGGTGGAATCCTGCTGCTCGTCTTCATCGTCGTTCACATTCTGCACTTCACCACCGAAGCGATCGATCCAGCCG
The DNA here is from genome assembly GCA_028287235.1 of Gemmatimonadota bacterium. Lineage (GTDB taxonomy): Bacteria > Gemmatimonadota > Gemmatimonadetes > Gemmatimonadales > Gemmatimonadaceae > JAQBQB01. Next base: position 23,711 of record JAQBQB010000015.1, read on the forward strand.
GTTGGCGCGGCATGACCGACTCGCAGGGACATCGCGACGTCTACGGCAACATCGTCGCGAGCTTCCGCATCTGGTGGGTCGCGCTCTTCTACATCGTCGCCATGCTCGCCCTCGGGCTGCACCTGTACCACGGCGCCTGGGCGTCCGTGCGCACGCTCGGGTTCGCGAAACCCTCGCCCCATCCGCTGCACCGCCGCATCGCGCTGGTCGTCGCCGCGATCGTCTGGCTCGGATTCACGCTCGTTCCTGTCGGCGTCATCGCCGGCATCATTCGATAGGCCATGGAGCTCCGTTCGAAGATCCCTTCGGGGCCGCTCGAGAAGAAGTGGGACAAGCACCGCTTCGAGATGAAGCTGGTGAATCCCGCCAACAAGCGGAAACACACCGTCATCGTCGTGGGGTCGGGTCTCGCCGGCGGCGCGGCGGCAGCCACGTTGAGCGAGCTTGGCTACAACGTGAAGTGCTTCTGCTTTCAGGATTCGCCGCGGCGCGCGCACAGCATTGCCGCGCAGGGCGGCATCAACGCGGCCAAGAACTATCAGAACGACGGCGACAGCATCTTCCGCCTGTTCTACGACACGATCAAGGGCGGTGACTTCCGCGCGCGCGAGGGCAACGTGTACCGCCTGGCGCAAACGAGCGTGAACATCATCGACCAGTGCGTCGCGCAAGGCGTGCCGTTCGCGCGCGAGTACGGCGGTCTGCTGGCGAACCGATCGTTCGGCGGCGCGCAGGTGTCGCGCACGTTTTACGCGCGCGGACAAACGGGCCAGCAGCTCCTGCTCGGCGCCTACCAGGCGCTGGAGAAGGAAGTCTCGAAGGGCGGCGTCACGATGTATCCGCGCACCGAGATGCTCGACGTCGTGATCGTGAACGGCCGGGCGCGCGGGATCGTGGTGCGCGACATGGTGTCGGGCGCGATCGAGACGCATCTTGCCGACGCGGTGATCCTCGGCACGGGCGGCTATGGCAACGTCTTCTTCCTGTCGACGAACGCCAAGGGCTCGAACGCCACGGCGATCTGGCGCGCCTACAAGCGCGGCGCAGCGTTCGCGAATCCGTGCTTCACGCAGATCCACCCGACATGCATTCCCGTCGCCGGCGAGCATCAGTCGAAGCTCACGCTGATGAGCGAGTCGCTGCGCAATGACGGCCGCGTGTGGGTGCCGAAGCGGAAGGAAGACTGTGCCAAGGCACCGAACGCGATCCCCGAAGCCGATCGCGACTACTACCTCGAGCGCAAATACCCGAGCTTCGGCAACCTCTCGCCGCGCGACATCGCGTCGCGCGCCGCGAAGGAAGTGTGCGACGAAGGGCGCGGCGTAGGGCCGGGCGGCCGCGGCGTCTACCTCGACTTCGGCGACGCGATCAAGCGCGTCGGCGTCGACAAGATCGCCGAGCGGTACGGCAACCTCTTCGAGATGTATCAGCGCATCACGGATGAGAATCCGTATGAAGTGCCGATGCGCATCTACCCGGCGGTCCATTACACCATGGGCGGGCTCTGGGTGGATTACAACCTGATGAGCACGATCCCCGGGTTGCACGTGACGGGCGAAGCGAACTTCTCCGACCACGGCGCGAACCGGCTCGGCGCCAGCGCGCTGATGCAGGGCTTGGCCGACGGCTACTTCATCGTGCCGCTGACGATCGGCGACTACATCGGATCGACGAAGCTCGAGCCGGTCGCGGCCGATCACCCCGACGTGCAGGCGACGGAAGCCGCCGTGCGCGACCGGGTGAACAAGCTGCTGGCGGTGAAGGGAACGCGCACGGTCACGTCGTTCCATCGCGAGCTCGGGCGCACGATGTGGGAGTACTGCGGCATGGCGCGCAGCGCCGAGGGGCTCAGGAAAGCGCTCGAGATCATTCCGAAACTGCGCGACGAATTCTGGCGAGACGTACGCATCCCGGGCACGGGCGCCGAGCTGAATCAGTCGCTCGAGCACGCGGGCCGCGTTGCCGATTTCTTCGAGCTGGCGGAGCTGATGTGCCTGGATGCGCTGCATCGCGAGGAGTCGTGCGGCGGACACTTCCGCGTCGAGCATCAGACGCCCGACGGCGAAGCGCTGCGCGACGACGAGCATTTCACGTACGTCGCAGCGTGGGAGTTCGCCGGCGAGGGAAAGCCGCCGGTGCTGAACAAGGAGCCACTCGTGTTCGAGAACGTGGCGCTGTCGCAGCGCTCGTACAAATAGGACGACGATGAATCTCACGCTGCACGTCTGGCGACAGACCGGCCCCGATACGAACGGAACGATGGAGCGCTACGAAGCGCGCGACGTCAGCCCCGACATGTCATTTCTCGAGATGCTCGACGTCGTGAATGAAGGGCTCGTCGAAGCGGGACAGATGCCGATCGCCTTCGACCACGACTGCCGCGAAGGGATCTGCGGCTCGTGCGGGATGATGATCAACGGCGTGGCGCACGGCCCGTCGAAGGGCACGGCGACGTGCCAGCTGCACATGCGCACCTTCGAGGACGGCGCGTCGGTCTACATCGAGCCGTGGCGTTCGCGGGCGTTCCCGGTGATCAAGGATCTGGTCGTGAATCGCGGGGCGCTCGACCGCATCATCGCCGCGGGCGGGTTCATCTCGGCGCAAACCGGCGGCGCGCAGGACGCGAACAACATTCCGGTGGCGAAGCAGGATTCCGACGACGCGATGGACGCGGCGGCGTGCATCGGCTGCGGCGCGTGCGTGGCCGCGTGTCCGAACGGCTCGGCGTCGCTGTTCACGGCGGCCAAGATCTCACACCTGGGCGCGCTGCCGCAGGGCCAGCCCGAGCGGAACCGCCGCGCGCAGCGGATGGTGCTGCAGATGGACTCGGAGGGCTTTGGGCACTGCACGCTGTACGGCGAGTGTCAGGAGGCGTGCCCGAAGGAGATCAGCATCGACACCATCGCGCGGATGAATCGCGATTTCGTGGGGTCGACGGTCGCGGCGAGGGAAGAGAAGGCGCTGGGCGGAACGGGGTGACAGATGGACTGCGACAGTTCGGCGCGCCGAACTGTCGAGGTTCATCTGTCACTCAACACCGGTTCCTAGAGCTTCGGCAGCGTGACGCCGACCTGCCCCTGATACTTGCCGGCTTTGTCCTTGTACGACACCTGCGGCTCCTCTTCGCCGCGGAAGAACAGCACCTGCGCGATTCCTTCATTCGCGTAGATCTTGGCGGGCAGCGGGGTGGTGTTCGAGATCTCGAGCGTCACGAACCCTTCCCACTCGGGCTCGAAGGGCGTGACGTTCGTGATGATGCCGCACCGGGCGTAGGTCGACTTGCCCACGGTCACCGTGAGCACATTGCGTGGAATTCGGAAATACTCCACCGAACGCGACAGTGCGAAGGAGTTCGGCGGCACGATGCAGACGTCGCCCTCGAACTCGACGAACGACTTGGGATCGAACTGTTTGGGATCGACGATCGAGCTGAGCACGTTGGTGAAGATGCGAAACTCGTTCGACACCCGCATGTCGTAGCCGTAGGAGCTCACCCCGTACGAGATCACGCCCTGGCGGACCTGCCGGCCCTCGAATGGTTCGATCATTCCATGCTCGGTAGCCATTTTGGTGATCCAGCGGTCGGACATGATGGTCATAAGGCAGTTCTAGGGTGTAGGGTCGAGGGTATGGGGCAGGTACGTGGCGCTGCGCGCCACTTGGTCGAGCATCGGACTGGAGCGGCGGGAAGGTATCTGTTTCGCGGCCTTGGGCCAAGCATCACATCAGAGCGCGCGCGTCGCGCGCGCACACCTTCCCTCGACCCTCAACCCGAAACCCTGGACCCTGCTTTGTCAGTTGACCCATACATACAGCGTGGATAATTTTCGCCCGCTGGACTTAGTGAAAGTTTTCACGAAGTTGGGAGACTCATGCTTCACACGTACTTCCCAGTCCTGCTCCTGCTCGGCTTCGTCGTCATGAACGCGGTGATGATGCTCGGGCTCTCCCACCTCACGCTTCGACCACGGCCGTCCCCTGTAAAACAGACGCCCTACGAATCGGGGATTCCGCCTCTCGGTGACGCGCACGAGCGTTTCTCCGTGAAGTTCTACATGGTCGCGGTGCTATTCATCATCTTCGACATCGAGACCGTCTTCATGATCCCGTGGGGCGCCTACTACCGGCAGCTCTCGTGCGTCGTGCCGATGGTCAACGACGTGTGTCCGTCCGGACAGATGTCGCTTTTCGGTCTGATGGAAATGGTCGTCTTCATCATCATTCTGCTCGTCGGCTTCGTCTACGTGTGGAAGAAGGGAGCGTTGCAATGGGACTAAGTCCACGTCCTGAGCCGAACTTCACCGAGCTCTCCGGCGACGAGCCGTGGATCACCACGAAGCTCGACGCCTTCGTGAACTGGGGCCGCAAGAACTCGCTCTGGCCCATGCCGTTCGGCACCGCCTGCTGTGCCATCGAGTTCATGGCCGCGGCGGCGAGCAAGTACGACATCGCGCGCTTCGGCATGGAGCGGCAGGCTTTCTCGCCGCGCCAGGCCGACCTGCTCATCTGCGCCGGCCGCGTGCCGTTCAAGCTGGCGCCGGTGCTGCGCCGCATCTGGCAGCAGATGCCGCAGCCCAAGTGGTGCATCTCGATGGGCGCGTGCGCCTCCACGGGCGGCATGTTCGACAACTACGCCGTGGTGCAGGGCATCGACAGCATCATTCCGGTCGACGTCTACGTGCCGGGCTGCCCCCCGCGCCCTGAGGGCTTGCTGTACGGGATCATGATGCTCCAGCGCAAAGTGGGCAACGAGCGCATGAGCGACAAATCGTTGCGCAACGAGATGGAGCCGGATCCCTCGAGCCAGCTGTACATCCCGCCGTCGGTGATCGACGAGATCTCGGAGCCGTTCGGCAACTCCGTTCATCAGACACGTTCCGGCCTGTGAGCAGCGACAGCACCAGCTTTTCACCGGTGATCGCCGGGAGCGCGCTCGGATCCAACGCCGCGGCGCCCGCGACGCCAAAGAACGTTGCCCATCGCGGCGGCGCGCTGAATCCCACCGTCGACGCGATCCGCGCCCAGTTCGCGGGCGCCGTGCTGCGCGCCGACGTGGTGTGGGGTGAAACCACCGTCGTCGTCGACCGCGCGCGCGTGCACGACGTCATTCGCTGGCTGCACGACGATCCGTCACAGGCGTACAACTATCTGTCCGACGTCACCGCGGTCGAGTTCCGCGATCTCGAGCAGCCGATCGAAGTGGTGTGGCACCTACGCTCGCTGCCGTACCGCCGCTTCATCCGCCTCAAGGTGCTGATCGAGAAGGGCACGCCGATGGACGTCCCGAGCGTGTGGGACATCTATAAGGGTGCTGACTGGTTGGAGCGCGAGTGTTACGACATGTTCGGCATCACCTTCCGCGGACACCCCGACCTGCGCCGGCTCCTCATGTGGGAGCAGTACAAGGAGGGCTATCCGCTACGGAAGGATTTTCCGCTACGCGGCCGCTTCAGCCGCTCCGAGCAGTTGCGTCAGGCGCTCGCGGCCAATCCCGAAGCGCGCTACTCCAAGGAAGAGCTCTCGATCGCGGACGCCTTCGAGGATCTGCCGGCCGACATGCGCCGGCGCCTGGACACCGGCGAACGGACGGGAGAATAGCCGATGGCGACCACGAAACGAACGGTCGAAGTGTCGCTCTCGACCACCGGGTTGGATGCCCAGGGACGGCCGCAGCGCGTGCCCCTCGTCGTCGACGAGGCGGGCAACACCGTGGCGCTCGAGGCGCCGCCGGGCATGGAAGACGAGCCGGATCTGTCCGGCGACCACATGCTCATCAACATCGGGCCGCAGCATCCGGCGACGCACGGCGTGCTGCGCCTCGTGCTCGAGCTCGACGGCGAGACGGTGGTGCGGTGCATTCCGCACATCGGCTACCTGCACTGCGGCTTCGAGAAGATCGGCGAGTACCGGCAGTACAATCAGATCATCCCCTGGACCGACCGTGAGGATTATCTCAACTCGCCGGGCAACAACGTCGCCTTCGCGCTCGGCGCGGAGCGGCTGTTCGGCATCGAGATCACGGAGCGCTGCAAGGTGCTGCGGGTGATGGCGTGCGAGATGTCGCGCATCATCTCGCACTTGGTCTGGCTCGGCACGACCTGCATCGACATTGGCGCGTTCACGCCCTTCCTCTGGGCGTTCCAGCAGCGCGAGAAGATCTACGAGATGCTCGAGGCCTGGATCGGCGCGCGGCTCACGACGTCGCTCACGCGCGTGGGCGGCATGGGCGCCGACATCCCCGATGATTTCATCCCCAAGCTCTCGGCGTTCGTCAACACCTTCCCCAAGGTCGTCGACGAGATCGATCGCGTCATCACGCGCAACGGTATCTGGGTCGGCCGCACCGTCGGCCTCGGCGTGATGTCGCCGGACGAGGCGATCAACTACGGACTGTCCGGCCCCATGGGCCGCGCGTCGGGCGTCGCGTTCGACGTGCGCAAGGACTTCCCGTATCTCGACTACGAGACCTACGACTTCGACGTGCCGGTCGGCACCAACGGCGACGTCTACGATCGCTTCCTCGTGCGCATGGAAGAGCTGCGCCAGTCGACGCGCATCCTCGAGCAGACGATCAAGCGTCTCCCCGACGGACCGGTCAACGTCGACGATCACCGCGTCATCCTGCCGCCCAAAAGCCGGGCGACGAGCGATATGGAGTCGATGATTCACCACTTCAAGCAGGTCATGGAAGGCCCGCGCCCGCCGATCGGCGAAGCGTACCTCGCCGTCGAGAGCCCCAAGGGCGAGAAGGGCTACTACATGGTCTCCGACGGCTCGTCCAAGCCCGTGCGCTGGCGCATCCGCCCGCCCTCGTTCGTGAACCTTTCGGCAATTCCCGCCATGGTCGAAGGCCACCTTCTGTCCGACGTCATCGCGATCAACGCGTCGATCGACATCGTGATGGGGGAGATCGATCGATGAGCGCAAGGGACGGGGGAAGAGAGCGGTATGTGCCCGTGTTTACCGCCGACAGTGCGCGCCGCAAAGAGCTCGACGACGTGCTGTCGCGCTATCCGACCAAAATGGCCGCGCTGCTTCCCGCGCTCTGGATGATCCAGCACGAGCACGGTTGGGTGAGCGAGGACGGCATGGCCGAAGTCGCGCAGGTGCTCGAGCTCACGCCGGCCTACGTGAAGGGCGTGGTGACGTTCTACACCATGTACCACCAGCATCCGGTGGGAACGCACTTCATCCAGGTCTGCACCACGTCGCCGTGCAACGTCTGTGGCGCGGAGGCGGTCGTGGACGCCTTTCTCAAGCACACCGGCTGTCAGGAGCTCGGGCAGACGTCGCCCGACGGCAAGTACACGGTGATCGAGGTCGAGTGTCTCGGCGCGTGCGGCTTCGCCACGCCGATCATGATCAATGAGGATTTCATCGAGTCGGTGACGCCGGAAACGGTGCCCGACGTACTCGCGGGACTCAAGTAACAATGGGATATCCGCATCGGCCGCACGAGCGCGAGACCACCGTTCTCTCCAAGCACTTTGGCGAGAAGGAAGCGACGACGCTCGACGGGTGGAAGAAGCGCGGCGGCTACACCGCGCTCCAGAAGGCGCTCGGCATGGCGCCGGGCGACATCGTCACCATCGTGAAGGATTCGGGGCTGCGCGGCCGCGGCGGCGCCGGTTTCCCGACCGGCATCAAGTGGTCGTTCATGAAGCCGGGCGACGGCAAGCCGCACTACTTGTGCTGCAACGCCGACGAGTCGGAGCCGGGCACGTTCAAGGATCGCGAGATCATGCGCTGGACGCCGCACGCCCTCATCGAGGGGTGCGCGATCGGCTCGTACGCGATCGGCGCGGAGACCTGCTACATCTACATTCGCGGCGAGTTCACGGAGTGCATCAAGGCCGTGGAAGCGGGGCTCAAGGAAGCCTACGCCGCCGGCATCCTCGGCAAGAACGCGATGGGCACGGGCAAGACCGTGAACATCTACGTCCACCGCGGCGCCGGCGCGTACATCTGCGGCGAAGAGACCGCGATGATGAACTCGATCGAGGGACGGCGCGGGAATCCCCGCATCAAGCCGCCGTTCCCCGCGGTGTCCGGCGTCTTCGCCCAGCCCACGACGATCAACAACGTCGAGACGCTGGCCGCGGTGCCGCACATCATCAACAACGGCGCCGACTGGTACAAGCAGTGGATGCGCCCCGACAACCCGAAGAGCATCGGCACCAAGCTCTACTCGGTGTGCGGCAACATCCAGAAGCCCGGCAACTACGAAGTGCCGATGGGCTTTCCGTTTAAAGATTTCTTATACGACCTCTGCGGCGGACCGCTGCCGGGCCGGAAGTTCAAGGCGATCATTCCCGGCGGGATCTCGGTGCCGATCCAGACGGTCGACGAAGCCGAGGCGAGCCTCATGGATTACGAGGGGTTCGTGGCGCAGGGCACGATGCTCGGCTCGGGCGGCGTGATCGTCATCGACGACGCGCAGAACCTCGTGAAGCAGATCGCGCGCGCGGCGCGCTTCTTCGCCCACGAGAGCTGCGCGCAGTGCACGCAATGCCGCGAGGGCACGGCGTGGACGACGAAGATTCTCGAGCGCATCGTCGCGGGCGACGGGACGCACGAGGATCTCGATACCCTGCTCGAGATCGCGGAGAACATGACCGGCAAGACGATCTGCGTGCTCAGCGACTCGTGCGCCACGCCCGTGGTCTCCGGCATCAAGAAGTTCCGCGGCGACTTCGAAGCGCTCATCAAGAAGAAGAAGCACTTCCCAGTGCCGGCGGTGGCGTAATGGCTGACATGATCAATCTCACCATCGAAGGGCGCGCGGTCAGCGTGCCGGCAGGCACCTCGATCCTCGAGGCGGCCAAGTACGCCGGTGTGCTGGTGCCGCACTACTGCTACCATCCGGGGCTTCCCGTGGCGGGCCTCTGCCGCATGTGCCTCGTGGAAGTCGAGAAGATGCCGAAGCTCGCGCCGTCGTGCGCGACCGCGGTTTCCGAAGGCCAGGTGGTGCACGTCCACTCCGAGAAGGCGCTCGAGGCGCGCAAGGGCGTGCTCGAGATGCTGCTCATCAATCACCCGCTCGACTGCCCGATCTGCGATCAGGCCGGCGAGTGCGAGCTGCAGGACTACACGTATCAGGAAGGGCGCAGCGAGGGACGCTATCGCGACCCCAAGCGCTTCAACCCGGTCGAGGATTTCGGCGGCGATGTGATGTACACGCCGAACCGCTGCATCCTCTGCACGCGCTGCGTGCGCTTCATGGACGACGTGGCGCACGACCCGGTGCTCAACGTCAGCGAGCGTGGCGACCGCGCGGTGATCGGCAAGTTCGAGGGACAGGACTTGACCCACGCCTGGGCCGGCAACGTCATCGACCTCTGCCCGGTGGGCGCGCTCCTCTCCAAGGACTCGCTCAACAAGGCGCGCGCGTGGGAGCTCGACCGCACCGCGTCGGTGTGCCCAAACTGCTCGCAGGGCTGCAACATGATCGTCGAGACGCGCGACAACATGGTCGTCCGTCTCCGCCCGCGGCCGAATGACGACGTGAACAAGTACTTCATGTGCGACCACGGTCGCCTGAACTATCGCTGGATGAATCGCCAGGACCGCGTCGACGTGCCGATGATTCGCCACGGCTCTGCGCTCATGGGCACCGATTGGCAGATCGCCATCGACAACGCCGCGAGCATTCTCAAGGGCAAGAAGGCGTTCGTGCTCGCCTCGCCGATGTTGTCGAACGAAGCGCTCTACCTCTTGTCCGAGCTCGTCAAGAATAGTGGCGGCTCGGGCGCCTACCGGGTGGAGCAGGGGCCTGAAGCTCCGTTGCCCGGCGTCGAAGACCTCGCGCTGCGCAAGGATCGCGCGGCGAACGTGCGCGGCGCCGATCTGCTCGGCTTTGCGCGCAGCGACACGCCGCTCTCGAAGCTCGGCGCCGGCGACGTGCTCATCGTCGCCGACGAGGAGCTCGCCGGGATGGACGCGGTCGACGTGGCGAAAGCCGGGGCGATCATCGTCATCGGTACGACGCTGCCCGCCTGGGCGCGCCATGCCGCGGCCGTGGTCCTACCGATCGCCAACTTCGTCGAGGAAGAAGGCACCTTCACGAACATCCGCGGCCGTGTGCAGCGGTTCATGCAGGCCAAGGCCGCGCCGGGCTTCGCGCGTCCGAGCTGGTTCGTCCTGTCCGACCTGCTCACGGCCGTCGGCGTCCGCACGAAGCACATGCTGGCGAGCGACGTCTTCGGCGCGCTGGCAACGGCGCGGCCGGAATTCGCGGGCTTGAGCTACGACACGTTGGCGCTCAAGGGCAAAACCATCGCCGGCGCAACGGCGGGAGCGGCGTCATGACACTCGTCGCACTCCTCCAGGCGGCAACCGGCTACACGACCACGCCGAACGGCCTGCAGCATCTGACGGTACCCGACAGCGGCTGGGCGTGGTTCATCGCCACCGTTGTGAAGATGCTGCTGACCTTCACGATCTACATGGTCGGCGTCATGATGGTGATCTGGGCCGAGCGGCGCATCTGCGCCTTCATCCAGGATCGCCGCGGTCCCAACCGCGTCGGCCCGCACGGGCTGTTGCAGTCCGTTGCCGACGGCGTGAAGAACATCATGAAGGAAGAGACCTACCCGGGCGAGGCGTATCTGCCGCTGTTCATTCTCGCCCCGGTGATGTCGTTCATTCCCGCGCTCATCACCTGGTCGGTGATTCCGTACGGCGCGCCGTGGGATTCGAAGTGGGGCACGATCGATACGGCACTGGCGCCCATGCCGATCGGCTTCCTGTTCATCCTCGCGATCGGCTCGCTCGGCGTGTACGGCATCGTGCTCGCCGGCTGGTCGTCGAACAACAAGTACTCGCTGCTCGGCGGGCTTCGCTCGAGCGCGCAGATGATCTCGTACGAGATCGCGATGGGCATGGCGACCATCCCGGTCCTGATCCTCGCCGGCAACGTCTCGCTGAACACGATCGTGAGCCGGCAGGCCGGGTGGGGCCTGCATTGGAACGTGATCAACGTGACGGTGGCGTTCTTCGTCTTCATGGTTGCCGCCTTCGCCGAAACGAACCGGACGCCGTTCGACTTGCCCGAAGCGGAAGCCGAGCTCGTGGCGGGGTATCACTCCGAGTACAGCGCGATGAAGTTCTCGATGTTCTTCATCGCCGAGTACGCCAACATGATGACCGTCAGCGCGCTGATGGCGACGCTCTTCTTCGGCGGATGGGACATTCCATTCACGCTGTGGGACAACGTGGCGCCGCACACGCTGATCAAGACGCTCGTGACCTTCGCCTTCTTTTGGGTGAAGATCCTGTTCTTCGTGTTCGTGTTCATCTGGATCCGCTGGACGCTGCCGCGCTTCCGTTACGACCAGCTCATGGCGCTCGGCTGGAAGTTCATGCTGCCGACGTCGCTCGTGTACGTGGTGTTGATCGCCACGGCCACCTGGCTGCTGGAGTACATGGGCGTGCACCCGGCGTCCTGGCAGTTCGCGGTCGCCATGCTCGGCCTGAACGTCGTGGCGGTAGGGATCATCTTCGGCGTGATCGACCGCGGGCGGCTCATCAGTCCCGCGTACTCACGCCTCGACAAGCGACACATCGACAAGCTTCGGGAAGCGCGGTACGGCCGCGCACGCCTGACGCCTGCAACCAGTGAAGGGGGAGCGGACTGATGGCCATCGGGGTGAAGGTGCTCGAGCGTCCGATCGAGCAGACGAGCTACGTGCGCGCCACGCTGAAAGGCATGGCGCTCACGCTCAAGCATCTCGTCAATCGCGATACGGTGACCATCCAGTATCCGGAGCAGAAGTGGGCGGTCTCGCCGCGCTGGCGCGGCACCCACCGCATGCTGACGACGGAAGACGGCAAGGCGAAGTGCGTGGCCTGCGGCCTCTGCCCCACGGTCTGTCCGGCGAACTGCATCAAGCTCGTGCCGGGCGAGGACGAGAACGGCAACCGCTACCCGCTCGTGTTCGAGATCGACGAGTTCCGCTGCATCTTCTGCGGCTACTGCCAGGAGGTGTGTCCGGAGGAGGCGATCCACGTCGGCCGGCACTACGAGAACGCGGAGTTCAGCCGCGACGGGTTCGTCTACGATCTCGAGCGGCTGATGGCGCAGACCCATCCGGTCAGTGAGCTTTGGGACCCCATGGATCCCAAGGGGGAGTGATGACGCACAACGAGCTCCCGCTCTTCTACGTCTTCCATTTCTACTTCTTCGGCATCGTCGGCATCGCGTCGGCGATCGCCTTCGTGACGCGCAAGAGCCCGGTGGCGGCGGCGCTCTGGCTGGTGAACACGATGTTCTGCCTCGCCGCCATGTACGTGCTCCTCGACGCGCAGTTCATCGGCGCGATACAGGTGCTCGTCTACGCGGGCGCGATCATGGTGGTGTTCCTGTTCGTCATCATGCTGCTCAATCTCGGCCATGCATCGGCCCTCTCCGACGCGCGCGGCATGTCGGGGAAGCTGATCGCGGGCCTGGTCGGTTTCGCCATCCTGGCGCAGGTGTTCGCGCTCACACGGGCGCACGTGCCGGAAGCGCTGACGCTGCCCGAGAATGCGCTGGCGAACCAGTTCGCGCGCAGCGGCGCGATCGCCCCGCTCGCCGGTCCCCTCTTCAAGGAGTACCTCCTGGCCTTCGAGGTGACGAGCGTGCTGCTCCTCGCCGCCGTCGTGGGCGCGGTGGTGCTCGGCAAGCGGAAGGAGCGTATTCGTGCTCACTGAGTCCTTGTTCTTCAGCGCCGTCCTGTTCACGATCGGCGTCGTCGGCGTGCTGACGCGCCGGAACGCGATCATCATCTTCATGTGCGTGGAGCTGATGCTCAACGCCGTGAACCTGACGTTCGTGGCCTTTGCCCAGGTCTACGGCGTGGCCGGCCAGGTCTTCGTCTTCTTCGTGATGACGGTGGCGGCCGCGGAAGCGGCGGTCGGGCTCGCGATCATCATCGCGCTGTTTCGCCATCGCCAGACGGTCAACCTGTCGAACATCAATCTCCTCAAGGGCTGATGATCCTCCAGCATGCAGCAGACGCGATGCAGGGGGGTGCCCATCCGCTCAGCGGGACGGTGGCGGAATACCTCTGGCTGTTGCCGCTGCTTCCGCTCCTCGGCTTCCTGCTCAACGGCCTCCTCTCGCTCGCGAGCGCGTACCACGCCGGCCCGTCCGACCCGGGGCTCGAGCATGGCGAGGGACACGTGGTCGAGCACGCACACGACGCGACCGGCGAGGACGCGCTCGGCGACGACCATCATCCCGTCGTCCGGCACCGCTTCGCGACGCTCACCAGCCTGATCGGGCCGGGCGTCCTCGCCCTCTCGTTCATCCTGGCCGTGGCGATCTTTTTCGCCATGCGCGCGGCGGGCGGCGGCGAGATGCACGCGCCCTTCGTGCAGCGCTACTTCAGTTGGATGCCGGTCGGCGAGCTCCAGATCGACGCCGCCTTCCACCTGGACCAGCTATCCATGGTGATGGTGCTCATCATCACGGGGGTCGGCACGCTGATCCACATCTTCAGCGTCGGCTACATGCGCGACGACCC